>LVZA01000002.1 GCA_023101505.1 Pasteurellaceae bacterium Pebbles2 | reverse complement strand
AATACCAGCAACTGTCGATTGAAAATCAATATTCGCTTGTTCTAATTCACTCATATAATTTAATAATGAAGTACTAATATAATTTTTTAATTCATAGTTATTTGGAAAATTTGTAAAACCAATATTCATTATTGCTTTAGGCTCATCTGAAAAATATTGGCTACCCATTGCATAAATTTCTGTACCTTTTTCTTTTTCAACTAATAAAGGGATTTTACGAGATTTATCCACTTTATTTAATGAAAAATCAGTTGCAAAATATGGGTTTAATGCTGGTAATTTTAATTCTGGATTTTTACTAAAATCTAACCACTGTTTCTTCTGCTCGTCTGTAATTTTACGAATTGCATAAGGTGCTTCAAAATATTTAGTTTTATGATCTGTTGTTGCTTTATCATTAATTAACATAATACGAGCATTATCAACAGTCATTTCTGCTAATTTTTCTTCAATCGCTTTATTATCCATTGTATCGACAATAAATCCTGCATCAATGACATTTTCTAATGGATAATACATCATTTTAGAAACAAGCCCTGCAACATAACTACCACTTTTCTCAGTTTGTAAATGCTCAAAAGCTTGATTTAAACTTACTTTTAATTCATCAAAATAACTAGGTTGTACGCCTACTTTTTTAATTTTATTGATCTGTTGGAAGACTAAAGAAATAATCTTCTCTTTTGCTCTAAACCTTTATCGGTTAAATCAATATAGAATGTAAAATCACCACGATTACGGCTTACATCATCAGAACTTTCTGATTGCACACCGCTATCAGATAAACCTTCTTTAATTAAATAATCTGATAATGTACCTTCACTATTATTATTAAAGACATAAGCTAAATATTCACCCGTTTTATGTTTAAATTGCGCTTTATCTTCTGGCATATCAAAAGAAATTACTAACATTTTATTTGGTTTAACGGGTTTATAATCAATAATAACGCTCTTATCTTGCTCTCTAAAAAATGGCATATCCATTATAGTACAGATAAGTTTTTATTTTTTACTTTACCTAGATTTTTCTCGGCTAATTGAGCTAATTTTTCAATCGGCTGATTCGAATAAAGCACTGCTTTCATCAAATTTGCTGAATAATGTTGCTGATAAAATTTAACTAATTCATCTTGCAATTTACTCTCTTTTTTATCGGATAACGTAACATTATTTCCCACTGCAAATTTAGTAATTGGGTGATTTGGATTTGCTGTTGCTAAATTAACATCATGCATTAAAAATGCATCATTTGATTTTGCTCTTACCATTTCTGCATTTACTGCATTGACTTCTTTTTTCGCATTTTTTTCAGATAAAAGTGGCTGAGCAAATGCATCAGACAAACGGGCAACGGCCTCATCAAAGGCATTATTATTTACTTCTAAATAGTAAACAGTACGATCAGATGCTGTATAAGCGTTATTATAGCCACATTTTTTGTCAGAAATCCATCTAAGCTATTTGTTTCAGGAAACGCTTTTGATCCATTAGA